>NZ_JANZNT010000003.1 GCF_025153455.1 Sphingomonas sp. BGYR3
GCGACCCTCTGCCGATGGAGGTATAGTTGAGGCCAGCCTTTGCGGCTTCGTTTGGTTTGTAGACGTTGCGCAGGTCAACCAGGACGGGCTGGGCAAGGCTGTTCTTGATGCGGGTGAGGTCGAGGGCGCGGAACGCGTCCCATTCGGTGATGATGACCAGCGCATCGGCGCCGTCGGCGGCGGCATAGGCGTCGGCGGCATAATCGATGCCGCTGATCACCGCCTTGGATGCCTCGATGCCTTCGGGGTCATAGGCGCGGATATGCGCGCCCGCCTGCTGCAGCGCCTCGATGATCGCGATCGACGGCGCATCGCGCATGTCGTCGGTGTTGGGCTTGAACGTCAGGCCGAGCACCGCGATCGTCCGGCCCGCCACATCGCCGCCGGCTGCCTCGATCACCTTGTCCGCCATCGCCCGCTTGCGCGCATCGTTGACCGCGACCGTCGTCTCGATCAGCCGCACGGGCCGCTCGTAATCCTGCGCCGTCTTGACCAGCGCCAGCGTGTCCTTGGGAAAGCAC
Source organism: Sphingomonas sp. BGYR3 (assembly GCF_025153455.1). NCBI lineage: Bacteria > Pseudomonadati > Pseudomonadota > Alphaproteobacteria > Sphingomonadales > Sphingomonadaceae > Sphingomonas > Sphingomonas sp. BGYR3. The sequence continues at coordinate 522 of NZ_JANZNT010000003.1, forward strand.
GAGCCGCCATAGCCGGGCCCTGCGTGCAGGAACTTGCCCCCGATCCGCTTGTCCAGGCCGATGCCGCGCGACACGTCTTGCACGTCCGCGCCCACCGCCTCGCACAGGTCCGCAATCTCGTTGATGAAGGTGATCTTCATCGCCAGGAACGCATTCGCCGCATATTTGATCAGCTCGCTGGTCCGCCGGCGCGTGAACAGCAGCGGCGACTGATTGAGGAACAGCGGGCGATAGACCTCCTCCATCGGGCCGCGCGCTTCCTCCTCCTCGATCCCCACCACGATCCGGTCGGGCCGCTTGAAATCCTCGATCGCCGCGCCCTCGCGCAGGAACTCCGGGTTGGATGCAACCGCGAACTTCGCGCCCGGGTTCACCTCGCGGATGATCCGCTCCACCTCGTCGCCCGTGCCGACGGGCACCGTCGACTTGGTCACCACCACGGTAAAATGATCGCCCAGCGCCGCGCCGATCTCTCGCGCCGCGGCATAGACATAGCTCAGATCCGCATGGCCATCGCCCCGCCGCGTCGGCGTGCCGACCCCGATGAACACCACCGACGCCTCGCCAACCGGACCCGCCAGATCGGTCGTGAACGACAACCGCCCCGCCGCCACATTCTTCGCAACCAGCGTGTCCAGACCAGGCTCGAAAATCGGAATGCCGCCGGAACGCAGCAACTCTACCTTGCCCGCGTCCTTGTCCACGCACACCACGTCATGCCCGAAATCCGCAAAACACGCCCCGGACACCAACCCCACATAACCCGAACCTATCATCACCAGCTTCATG